>JAOAJD010000020.1 GCA_026414365.1 Candidatus Iainarchaeum sp.
GTCTTGCACACACCGCCCATCAAGCCATTCGAGTAGGGGTCGAATGAACAATACTTCATTGGAGTATTGTGATCTCTAATCCTGCAAGAAGGGCTAAGTTGTAACAAGGTGTCCGTAGGGGAACCTGCGGACGGATCACCTCCTAAACTTTTTTTGCTGTATCGCACCTAAATGTCTTTTGGACAACGAAAACCCGTGTGCTAAGAATTAAAAGCGAAGGGCCAGAAATAAAATATTTAAAATATTCGCAGTAATTGCTAATGAGGGCCCATAGCTCAGTGGGAGAGCGCTGCCCTTGCAATTTTACAGGAAAGGCAGAGGCCACGGGTTCAAATCCCGTTGGGTCCAATAGGTGCCATAAGCTTTTTTATGGCATCTGGCAAGCATGCTTATTTGCATGCGATGATGCCTGCATAGACGCTAACCGCGCATGAACAATAAGCCGTATAGTGGATGACTAGGCTTGAGTGCAGATGAAGGGCGTGACAAGCTGCGATAAGCTTAGGCGAGCTGCATGTAAGCTTCGAACCTAAGATTCCCGAATTGCTCCGCGAGGAGCTGGAATGCGGTGAATTGAAGCATCTTAGTAACCGCAAGAAGAGAAAGCAATAGCGATGCCGTTAGTATCGGCGAGAGAACACGGCACAGGGCAAACCGAACTTCCATGCGAAAGCATGTAAGGATGTGGTGTTAGGGCCTGGGTAGGCCTAAGGGTCTTGAGCTGAAGTGCCCTGGAAAGGGCTGCCACAGAGCGTGATAGCCGCGTAAGCAATAGGCCTATGG
>JAOAJD010000021.1 GCA_026414365.1 Candidatus Iainarchaeum sp.
AATCTCTCCCCCTGCATGCGAAACGAGAATAAAAGAAGGCTGAACTTGGTTTTTAACGCTTTTAACGAGATTATCGATGAATTTTGAAGCATTTGAAACGTTTTCCTTCAGATAGTCGTAGACTTCTTTAGAGACCGTTATGTGTAATCTTGGCTTTAATCGCTTCTGAACTTGCATCTTCAATCTTTTAAACTCAATCTAATCCGAGATCTTAGAAAATCATATTATAAATTAAATCCTGCTCATACGAATTATCTATAAATAATTACACTCCGAAATTTTTTGAAACTCTTTTAGCTTGGTTAAACTTGAGATATAAAAATATAAAAAATAATAATTTTAAAAATTATTTTATCTAACTAATATCTTTTTGATATATCTTTTTTTGGCATAAATCTATCGACGAATCTAAATGGAAATCCGATAAGAGGGATGGAAACCAACAAACGAATTCGAATTTTGTCACAGGCTCTGGGACTATGATAATTGGTATTGCGGTGGTAGGTCTAATTAAACCGGCTGATGCAGACTTAGAAATAAACCACTTCGCTTCTGCATAAAAGTATCTCAAAGCCTTTCTGAAGCCTTTATCGCTTGGACCATGGAATTTCTTCTCAACGATAAAACGTCCCGCTTTCCATGGGTGAGATTTGAGCACTTCAATGACACCATGCCAAGTTTTGCTCACCTTATCGTAATCAAGTCTGAGTTGGATG
>JAOAJD010000022.1 GCA_026414365.1 Candidatus Iainarchaeum sp.
TTCCAGAATTTAGCCATGATATAATCAGTATTATAGTTATATATGGCGGTGAACACTATGGAATTAGATAATAATAACCATTCAGTATTCTTGATGTACTATCACCTTGTTTTTGTTATAAAATATCGCCGTAAGGTCATTGATGATAAAATATCCAACCGTCTCAAAGAAATTTTTGAGTATATTGCGCCGAAATACAACATTGATTTGCAGGAATGGAATCACGATAAAGACCATGTACATATTTTATTCAAGGCGCAACCAAACAGCGAATTATCAAAGTTCATCAATGCCTATAAAAGTGCATCTTCGCGCTTGATAAAAAAAGAATATCCCATAATCAAAAAATCCTTATGGAAAGAATATTTTTGGTCAAGAAGTTTCTGCCTACTAACAACAGGCGGCGCGCCGATAGAAGTTGTTAAACGCTATATTGAAAGCCAAGGTGAAAAACTATGAACAAGGCTTACAAATACCGTATATATCCGGACTCAAAGCAAGAAGTCCTTATTAATAAGACCTTCGGCTGCGTGCGGTTTGTCTACAACAAAATGCTTGCTAACCGCAAAGAAATATATGAGCAATTCAAAGATAATAAAGAAGCCTTAAAACAACAGAAATATTTGCTTCCGGCAGGTCTCAAAAAAGAGTTTGAGTGGCTCAAAGAAGTTGATAGTCTAGC
>JAOAJD010000023.1 GCA_026414365.1 Candidatus Iainarchaeum sp.
ACATTTGACCTGCTTCACACAGGCCATCTTCGTTTATTTAAAAAATGCAGACAACTTGCTGGAGAAAAAGGAGTAGTAATCGTTGGTCTAAACACTGATGAGTTTGTTTTCAAGTTCAAGAAAAAATATCCCTTATTAACATATAAAGAAAGAGAAGAGTTAATAAAAGAGACAGGTTTGGTTGATATAATAATAAAAAACAATCAAAAAGATGGCACGATAAAAGACGTTATAAAAAAAACCAAACCACAAATAATTGTTGTTGGATCAGACTGGGCAAGAAAAGATTATTTATCTCAAATAGGCTTAAACTGGGATTATTTAGACAAAAATAAAATCTGGTTATGCTATGTTAATTACGAGTGGGGGATATCCTCCAGCGAGTTAAAAAAAAGATTATTAAAATGAAAATATCAGTTATTATCCCACACTACGAGGTCTCTTTAGAAAAAAGAAAACTACTTCTTCGCTTTTTAGAAAGTATAGCAGGTCAATACACCGAGCTAATAATTATCGCCGAGAAAAGAGAAAATTTAGCATCAAAAATAAATGAAGGCTTAAAAAAAGCAAGCGGAGATTATATTATCGTCTCAAACGACGACTGCCAGCTGATTAAGGG
>JAOAJD010000024.1 GCA_026414365.1 Candidatus Iainarchaeum sp.
CAACAATTATATATTCAAATTTATTCAATTTTATAATAGCTTCTGGGTCATCCCATTTCACACCACCAAAAGTTTTTTCCCATAAAAGATTGCCTTTTGAATCTAATTTTAAAATCCAAAGGTCATAGTTTCCTGCACCTTTTGATTTTGTGCTTGCTATAATAATATATGAATCATAATCTGTTTTTATAACAGATTTTCCCCAATCCCAATCTTTTCCACCAAAAGTTTTTTCCCATAAAATATTTCCAGAAGAATCAATTTTTAAAGCCCATAAATCATAACTTCCTTCTCCTTTGGAAGATGTGCCACCTACAAAAATAAATCCACCATCTTCTTCTGCTAAAACATCATAAATTTCATCATCTTTAATTCCACCAAAAGTTTTTTCCCATAAAAGTTTACCAGAAGAGTCTATTTTCAAAATCCAAGCATCATACCCACCTTTACCTTTTGAAGAAGTATATCTTGCTAAAAGAAAATTTCCATCTTTTGTTTTAACAATTGATTTTATTCCATCATCTTTTTTTCCACCAAAAGTTTTTTCCCATAAAAGTTTACCAAAAGAGTCTATTTTCAAAATCCAAGCATCATACCCACCTTTACCATAAGATAAAGT
>JAOAJD010000025.1 GCA_026414365.1 Candidatus Iainarchaeum sp.
AATCTACTTATTGCTTTATCTATTTCTGTCGCAAGTCTTGAAAGTTCATATTTATTAATATCAAAACCAATTTTAATTTTAAATTCTTTAGCCATAAAATCACACACCTTTCATTCTTATTTTATATAATATATTTAATTGGTATAGATTTAAAATAAGAATCTAATAATTTTTGATTTAATCTAATATTTTCTTGTTTATCTTTGATATTTCTTCTTTTTTGCATTATTTTTTTAAATTCATCATTATATTTAAACTTATATTCAATTTGCATTATATATTTACTACTACTTATCATTGAGGCTAAATCTCTTAAAATAATAAAAGTTGGTAAATATCTATCTCTATACAAAACAAAATCTATATCTGTACCTATAGCAAAAGGACTATATACTGCTCCTATATGTCGTATTATATTACTTATATATTGCATACTACCATTAGTTGTATTAAAAATATTTTTAACTTCTTTGGGTGCATCAAAAGAAGGAGAGTATTTTTGCGTCAAACTATTATAAATTACATATCTATACATATCAGTAAATCTTATTTTATTTTTCGCCATTTCTTCTAACATTGAATTTACACTACTTGAATAATAA
>JAOAJD010000026.1 GCA_026414365.1 Candidatus Iainarchaeum sp.
GCCTCTGGTGTGCCGGTTGTCCGGCAGGGCAATGCCGGGTAGCCACGCTGTAATCGATAAGAGCTGAAAGCATCTAAGCTCGAAGCGAACCCTGAAAAGAGCCAACCATTCCCGAACCTTCGTAAGAAGGCTAGGGACGAGGGCTTCGCTAAAAGAGCGGTTTGATAGGTTCGTGGTGTAAGACGCAAGCTTCGGCGAGCGTTTCAGCCTACGAATACTAAAAGCCCGAGGTTTGTGCGTTAGCGTCTATGCAGGCATTTCGCCTTTATTTTTTATATTTTCTGGATTTCAAACAAAATTTAACAAAATTTAAATCTTTTTTTAAGAATATATATTTAGGTAGCGGAAGGCTGGCTCACGGGGCTTTGCCCTGAGGAAAGTCCGCCCACCCATGAAAAGCGTGAAGAGCGCACTCCCGAGAGGGAGACCTGGAGAACAGAAACGAGACCACTGCAATGCAAGCGATGATCAAAACTGAGCGCATTGCTTGTGGATGAAACGCGCTTCAGGAGGGTGCAAGCCTTTAAGGCGCTTAGACGAATGCCAGCAAGCCTTTGCTTTGCAAAGGCGTAACAGAAGGC
>JAOAJD010000027.1 GCA_026414365.1 Candidatus Iainarchaeum sp.
AGCATATGCTGCTATCTACCTAATCGCAAGAAACTATGCTACTTTAGGTGATTAGTTTGGTTTTGGACTTTGATGAAATTAAAAGAATATATAAGCTTGAAACTTCTTCTCTTGAGTTAGTTAGACTACCATATAATTTTTATAATAATCTGATAGAATTTATTAAAAATCAACCAGAGATTTCTCATAAATCTAAAGATAAGAGGACGGATTTTTCCAGCATTAGTCAAACTATTTATGAAATTCTATCTATAAGAAAAAAGAAAATAATTTCTAGAGCTTTGATATATTCTCCTAAAGAAAGTACTAGTTTAGGATTAATGCCACACGAGAAGAAGCTTTATGAGGCTTTTGTTAGAGAAATAGAATCTTATGATGAGTTTTTAAGAGAGCTATTAAATATGAAAGTTGAAAAGATCCAGAAGGATTTAAATATTGTTTATGTTAAAATTCTTTCAGATATCCCCAGTTTTATTGGAGCAGATATGAAGAATTACGGGCCCTTCAAGCAGGGCGAAGAGATTTCTTTACCTTATGAAACAGCTAAACTTCTTACTAAGAGAAATATTG
>JAOAJD010000028.1 GCA_026414365.1 Candidatus Iainarchaeum sp.
TATTGGTAAAGCTCATATAGGATATATTCCCGACAAACACTTAATTGGTTTATCAAAGATACCGAGAGTTGTTGATTATTTTTCTAAAAAGCCACAACTTCAAGAAAGAATGGGGCAAGAAATAAGGGACTATTTATTTGATTTAATTAAACCTAAAGCAATATATGTTTATTTAGATGATGTGGTTCATACTTGTGTTTTAGCAAGAGGTATTGAGAAAGAAAGTAAAACAGATACTTTTACAAGTAAATCGGGTAATATAGATAAACAATTATATATAACAAAAATGAATGAGTTCTTATCAAGAATAGGGAGGTAATTATTATGGGAATTGATTTGAAAAGTATTGTAGATAGAACAAGACCATTCTCTATTCTTTTCTCCGGAGTTGAAAGTAGGCAATATTATGATATTCTTTGTAAATATGGTGTAAAAAATTATTTAATGTCTTACCATTATATTGTCGAAAAAAGCGTTGACCTCCATAAATATAAATATGGTGATGTTAAATTCTTTATAGATAGTGGTGTGTTTACTTA
>JAOAJD010000029.1 GCA_026414365.1 Candidatus Iainarchaeum sp.
TAATGTAGATTCGTTTATCTCAATGCCCTGCTGAAAAAGGGATAGAAACTCTGCAATTTTTTCTATTTCTCTGTCTTCAAACCGATTTACAGTTTATCTCAATGCCCTGCTGAAAAAGGGATAGAAACAATGTATAAAGAGGTGGATAACGCAATAGAAGAAAAATATAGTTTATCTCAATGCCCTGCTGAAAAAGGGATAGAAACAGGAAATAATTGTTAATGAAGGAGAAATTGTAAATAAGTTTATCTCAATGCCCTGCTGAAAAAGGGATAGAAACCTTTTTCACACAGGTATCGTATGGAATAAATTCTTTCTTTATGTTTATCTCAATGCCCTGCTGAAAAAGGGATAGAAACTCAAGCAGAATTTGCTCGATTGTTCTTCTCTCGTTCGTCACCGGTTTATCTCAATGCCCTGCTGAAAAAGGGATAGAAACTAAACATGACACTTTCTCCTTCATGTATGTGTTTATTTGTGATGTTTATCTCAATGCCCTGCTGAAAAAGGGATAGAAACGGTATAGG
>JAOAJD010000002.1 GCA_026414365.1 Candidatus Iainarchaeum sp.
GAACTATAGTGTAAAAATGCTCTCCCATTTCAATTCCTATCCACTTTCTCCTTAGCTTATGTGCTACCGCACAGGTAGTGCCAGAACCAAGGAAGAAGTCCATGACTATGTCTCCTTGGTTGGATGTGGATTCTATAACACGCTTTAACAGAATCTCAGAGTTTTTTGTAGGGAAATTGGAGTCTTGTTCATATCCTGGAATATCCGTCCAATTATCATTTATCTGATTGTACAGGCTATAAATCTGTCCTTCAAAATCTTGAGATTTACAATTTTTACATTTTCCTTGCTCTATCTCATTTTCACTTGTTATTACTTTCTTACAATTTTTACAAACAAGTCTCGCAGTGCCTTGCTTAATTGCTATATCTAAGTTTTCTTGTGAAAATGCCCAATGTCTTCCACTAGGAGGGAAAAGAGTTACTCCAAAAATTTCCCTTGAGATTTTTGATTTTTGCTCTCCCGGCATACTTAAAAATGGCATCCACAAGGATTCTTTTAACTTTACCTCAATTTCTTTAAAAACAGTAGGCGAAATTAGTTTTTCTAGTACCTTTAATGTCTCATTAAAATATAAAACATGATCTTTTTCTCTCTCCAGAATTATCATATAGCCTTTTGCTAAATTTTTAAAATAAAAGAATAGTGAATCGGTTTTATTTAATAATTTTTTCTCTGCTTTTCTAGTCTGCATACCTCTTTGTAGAATAATCTCATTTCTAAAGCTCTCCCTCCCAAATATTTCATCCATTAAAGCTCTAACAATCCAGTTTCCATTGTGATCACATCTAACAAAAATGCTACCACTATCTTTAAGAAACTCCTTAGCAAGAGAAATTCTGTTTTCAAGCATAGTAGCCCATGTGGAATCTTTATATTTCACGCTATAGTAATAATCAGCATCCTGCTCCTTGTTAAATGGTGGATCAATGTATATAGTTTGCACCTTTTCCTTAAACTTTGGAAGTATGGTATTTAAGGCTTGATAGTTTTCTGACTTTATGAGCCACCCGTCAAGCTCCTTGTCAAGACTGTCAAAAAGACCCAAAATTTCATACTCAAGATCTTTGAAATACTTAGTATCTATAGGTAAAAACCTGTATTCCCCTTTCAGCTTTGGACCATTTAGAGTACTTTCAAAAATACTATCTGGTTTTTTTTCAACCAGCTTAAGATCCATCCATTCTTTTATCTGCTCCTCCCAACCTTTGTGTTCTGTCAGTTTTTTCAAAACCTCCCATCCATTTTTCTGAGCTATTTTGTCAAGACTTATCACGTAGTTAGACCTTAAAACAAACTTTGGCTTGTTCCATATTTTTACAAGCTCGTTTTCAAACTGAGCTATAAACTCAATAACACTATAGGCAATTTCCCTAAGAGCCTGAAGCTGTTTTATTCTCCTCTCGCTCCACTTGGTTTCCTCCCTGAAAACATACTGATACATCCATAAATCAAACTGATCTCTTAGAAACTCTCTGGCGTTTTTGTTTATAAAGTAGTCTACCTCCCTCTGGCTTTCAAAAATCTTGAAAGCTTTTTCCAAAGTTTCTTCCCTTAGCTTTCTGTCATTTACGTGCTTCAGAATATCTTCTATCTTTGTCCTTGTTCCTCTCTCTGAATAAAGCACTTTCAAGATTATAGTTCCATCCTCTTTTTTTTCTTTAAAACTATAGATCAGCTCCCTTTTTTCGTTATTCTTTTTGTGTTCAAGCTCAGAAACATCAAAAAAGAACTTAAACCCGTCCACTTCCACCTGAAGACTTTTAAAAAGTCTGTCTGTTTTAACATAATAAAGCATATGAGTTTTCCAAAAGAGCATAACATCCTTGTCGTCAGTGTAGACCTTCTCGTAAATACTTTTGTATGCTGGCGTGTTGACAAAATATACGCATCCATTTTTGGAAAAAAAAGACTCAAAAAAGCTGTATAGCTTTTCAAAAAGTTCCTGCCTAAACTCAGGAAATTCCCTAATTTCTTCTTCTACCTTTCTCTTTAACTCCGGTAGTATACCCTCAGAAAAGTATTTAGACTTTATCTTCATAAGGTTTACAAAGCCACCCTCTCCTTCTATTTTCTCTCCTACAAATAACTCAGAGAAAGCTTCGTAAAAGGTCTTTTCGTAATCCATTTATCCTCCTTATTTTAACACTTCTGAAGGATGACAACATTTATGAAATGTGTTGTGTAATTGTAGTTAATTTGTGACCCCTAAGAGATTGTTAAGCTTTACTTATTCAAAAGTTTGTTCCTGTAAACGTCACTCGACAGCCTCGATAAAGCATTATATACTCTCATTACGTAGGTACTATAACTCTTAGCTTTTTTAGACCCCTTGTTATAACAGTCCACTGCCCTCCAAGTGTTTCCAAATATGTCCATACAATAACGTAATACCATTGCTCCAAGATATACATTGTAACAAGGATCCCACACATACCTTGGATCTACACCATACTTTTTTAAATAAGGTATCCACGAAGTGTTTATTTGCATTATCCCTAAATCATAAGACTTGTTCTTATTCTTATTCACCGCTCGCGGATTTAACCTACTTTCTGTATAAGCTATGGCAATTAGTAATTCCGGATTAACTCCGTAATAACTTGCCGCATTAAAAAAACACGCCTCAAAACTTTCCCCTAAAAAACTAAAAGAAGATCTATAATCTATTTCCTTACTTTCATGATAAGCTTTTACGGACTTCAAGAAGGTAAACAACACAATTAATAAACCTGCTAAAATTTTCAAAAAAGAGGACATCTCCTTCACCTCCTTTTTTAAATCTTCTTACTTTCACTTTGGTTCTAATTTACAAAATTAAAGTTTGTATATCTAATATTTTTCAATGAATTAAAATTAAAGAAAACCCATGGCCTCCTTAGTAATTATAATAAAAAACTATTTTATTGAGATCACATTAATTTGTTTCATTTTAATTTTAGGAGCTTATTGTTACTCACTTTTCTTTAAAACCAAGTCTAAAGATCCAAGCACTTTTAACAAAAGTCTCCCCGAATTAGAAATCTCCCTTGAAGAACTAGCAAAACGTATATGGCTTAAGTTTAACGACGAAATTAGTAGCCGTTATTACGACTTAGTTATCTTAAAACCAGAAGAAAATCAAATAAATTCACCCAAAGAACCCTCCTCTGAAACTTTACCAAAAACAGATTTCAGTCAAAATGATCTCACTACTTCTCAACCCATTCCTCTAGAAAAAGAACCTTCCGAGGAAATAGTTAAAAACTTTATTCCTGCTACGAACAAACCAGAAGAGCCGTTTTCAAAAGAATTTTTTGAAATCCTCGAACAAGATCAAGAACTTGCTTTTTTATACGACAATGTTGTTAAGCCATACAAAAAGTACATAACAGAACAAAACGTTGCTCCACTTATAGAGGAAGCAATTAAAATACTTCACATAAAAGGAACTTGTTCCTCTCTCTCTGGCGTACACGCAGAGTCAATAGAATCAGATTCCAGTTATAGTATCTATAAAGATGTGTTATCCAAAGTTTCACTAAAAGAACATACAGTAAACGTTGCTCACATAATAGTAGAAAGAAGCAAGTTTTACTTCCAAAACCACACCTTAAACGTTCCTAAACTACTAGTGCTTTCTTTGTACCATGATCTAGGAAAGATTCCAGAGTATTCAGATTCTTTTAAAAGTAAAGACCTAGCTCACCAATACATATCAGCTAATATTCTTACTACTATTGCTCAAAAACATAACGTAAACGTGTTCTGGCTCGATGAGGTCATAAAACTTATAAAAGAACATCACATAGGAGGAACTAAAGACGTCTTTGGAAAACTACTTTCAGAAGCAGATAAAAAAGCTAGATTAATAGAACTTTCCAAATACCTTTCAGGTTTTGAAGTTAAACCTTTTGAGCTGTGGTTCTCCTTACAAGAGTTTTTAAGTGACTTAACTAATTACGTCAATGTGGATCACTATGGACCCAAATGGTACGCTTTTTCTTTTAACGGAGTTTTATACGTGAAACCAGACAAGATTTACGACTTAGTAGACGAACAAAGGAAGAGGAAAAAAGTTTTGTGCGAAGAGTTTACTACTTATAAAGACAAAGAATCACGTTCAGCTATTATAAATAAAGTCATAAAAATGCTAGCTTCAAAAAATTTACTTACTTTTCAGCCAAAAACAGAAATAGACATAAAGTGTCCAAAGTATAAGATATTTTTAAAGGACGGAAAATCTTTTGAAATAACTTTGCTTCCTATTAAAATGTCTTATTATAGTGAAGATGAAATTTCTTCAATGGAAAAAAGAAAGTGGGCCTCCTTTTTTAGTGCGATCCTAGATGTAAGTCCTGTTAAAACGGGATAAATAGAATCGTCAAATATGAATATAAATTTTAATAATATAAATAAATCACCACAGGAGGCGAAAAATGATTAAGATACCCTCAATTTCTAAAAGAATTACTTTTAAGTTTAGTATAGACCCTTCTCAAAACCCAGACTTAGTTTCTTACTTACTAAACATTTCTAGCAAAACAAAAAGAGGTAATTGGTTACTTACTGCCGTAAACGTTTTTAAAACCATCGAAACTACCTTCTCAAGAAAACTTCCTTCATATAGCGAGGAGGATATAAAACGTTTTGTAGAATTTGCTTTAAACAGTTACTTTGAAGAATACCATAAAATTAAACATTAACTTACAAAAAATAACAAAAAGAAAAAAGGAGGTAAACCATCATGACAGAAACTCCCATAAAACGGCAAGAAGTTGAAGAACTTTCTCAACAAACAAAGCAAAAAGCTAAAATAACTAAAACGTCAACCGTATACTACGACATAGCCGTAATTGATCCAGGTTATGGTAACTTCAAAATAGGAAAACTTGACACGTCCAGTGGAAAGTGGATAATTACTACCCAACCTAGTATAGTAAGTGAAGTTCCTGAATGGCAATATCAAAGTATGAGTGGCATTGGCGTTTCTGCTAGCGTAGAATATAAAGGAAACAAATACTTGGTCGGTACCTTAGCTCAAAGCTACGGACTTACCATTCCGTCTTTTAGTCCCAATTGGTTAGAAGAACTAGCTTGTCCTCTGTTTACTCTCTCTTTTTGTAAAGAAGTACAAGAAGTCTACGTTCTCTTATCTCCCGCCGATTGGGGTCGTAAAGAAGAAATAAAAAACGTCCTTGCCGAAGTAGGATATTTAGACGTTAAATTCGCACCTCAAGGTATTGGCATTTGGTTAGAAGCAGAAGCTCCTAAAAATTCAGTAGTTATAGATATAGGTTATAACACAGTTGACATTATGTTTACCTTAGATGGGAAACCTATTAGAGAACTCTGCTTTGCTCTGAAAGAGTGTGGTCTTGTCTCTTTTCTCGAAAAATTAACTAAAGACGATCCAAGTCGACTTGCAAGACTTCTTGAGCAGGGAGAAGAAGAACTAGTAGATAAAGCAAAACGTCACTATTTTCCGTGGTTACTTAAAAAGTTGTCCGTTAGAAACGAATGGAGACAAATGATGAAAGTAGACGTTAAAATCTACGGCGGAGGAGGTGCCTACTTCCTCCCAGACCACGAAAAATTAAAAGAAGACGTAATCGTTCCAGAAAGACCAGAAATTGCAAACGTAAAAGGATTCCTCCTTTACCTTTTAAAAGAAAAGAGAAAAATGATAAAAACATAAAACATGTAATCTAACTCCAACTTACAATTAAAGGACCAAAAAGTGGAAAATTTTTTAGAAAGTCCTGAAAAAAAGCAAGCTCTTAAACAAACTTCAGCTACATTACGAAAGGAAAAACGATCTAGCGAAAACCAAAATTGTGTACGAGTGGTAATTTACTTACCCGATTCCATAAGAAAGTTAACTCCATTTTTGAAAAAAAGAATAAGTAAACAAAGAAACGTCTTATCTGTTTTACTCGAAAACTTACTCGAAGATCTAAGTTTGTGGTATGATGCTTCCGATTTTGAAAATTTTTTAGACGACCTTCTTCGTAAAAATGTTAGACTAGTTCCAGTTAAGCTTGATAAAGATACTCTCGAAAAACTGGCTTCCCAAAAAGTTCATGCTTATCAATGTGAAAATTTACCAAGTGAAAACTTACCAACGACTACGTTTAGCCCAGACATTGAGGACATTTTGCTCTAAAAAGTTTTAATATCAATAATGTATGACAAGCGTAAAACAAAATAAAAAAGACAAAGGGTAACTTTAGTCTTAAAATCTTAAATCTTAAGATCTTCTTAAAATTCTAAGTCTTAAAATCCTAAGTTAAAGAAAAAACTATCTAGAATCTTAACATTTTCTTAGAAATTTTTAAGAAATTGACAAGAAATTTGTCGTTTTTATGAAAATTTATTAACAAATGGAATAAAAGAGTAAAGAAATAATTTTAAAATTTCTACTTTTTTTCTACACAATAATATATAACTATATAATTCCACTTTTAATAGGCCCTATAATTTTTATATGATTTTTATTAACAAAAAACTGACAATTTTGTCTTTTCTTTTCAAAATTTTTCTTCTTTTTGTTCCACTTTAGTTAGACCCTTTTTATTTATTGTTGTTTTATTCCTCTTAATTGAATTTTTTTCTATGTATTTTACGTCTTTTCTTTTCAAAAATTTTCTCCTTTTTGTTCCACCCTAGTTAGACCCTTTTTATTTAGTTTTTTATCTTTTCAAAAATTTTCTTCTTTTTGTTCCACCCCAGTTAGACCCTTTTCATTTATTATTTTATTACTCTTAATTGAGGTTTTTTCTGAAAGTTTTTTTCTGTTTCTATATAAAGGCTAGCCCCTTTCATTTCCAATTCTTGTAAGTAATTCAAAATTTCAGGGAACTTAACTACTCTATTATCCAAGATAGTCAGTTCTCCACAGCAAGCACTACTTCTCAACATTCTTCCAATTCCTTGTTTAAATGTTTTAAACATGTGTGCATATCCTGTAAGAAATTCTTGATCTGACGAATTGTTAGGAGCAGGAAAAGGCAACTTAGACATAATTATAGCCTTTTTTCCAGGGACATCTATTCCTGTCCAGAAAGTATTCATTCCTGCTACTAGTGAGGTTTCTCCTTGAAGCAATTTTGATATTACTTCAAACGGAGATAATTCTCCTGGGACTAAGCATTCGGGGAAGTTTTTCACGATAAAATCTAACTGGTTATGATTAGTGCATAGTACAATTACTTTATCGTATTGGCTCTTTGCTTTTTGAATCGTTTCTGCAAAGACGTCGTAGTAGTTGTCATATTTGTAGTTTACATCTTTTACTACAATGTTTATTCCTTCCCAAGATCTTTGATCTGATAGGTATAAGCTGTCTATTTCCTCAGGCAAGTCATCTGGGAGGGTAGCAGATACAAAGAGTACTTCAAAAATATCATCAAAATTAATAGTATTTTCCAGGGATATGTCATAAGATCCAGGTTGAGTAATTCCTAACCTTGAAGCAAGTTTAAATTTTTTCAGTTGAGAATAATATTTTTCCAGTGCCAAATTATATTTTCTCAACGAATCAAAGTTTTTGGGATTTGGTTCTTCTAGGGGTAAGAAATCTTCATTTGTGAATATAATTTTTTTCGTTATTTTATTAAGAGTATGAGCTTCATCAATTATCAAGATAACTTTTTTGTTAGAGAATTTTTTGACAATGCTTAGCAAGTAATGATTAATTATAATGATTTTTTTCTGATCCAAGGTAGAAATTAAATTGATATACTCACATTCTTCCCTAAAATTACACAAGGGTAAATAGTCAGGTCTACAGTAATCAGTTGAAACTTTAACTTTTTCTCGTATATGTGGAGGAATGAAATTTGTGTAATTAAAATTTTCTTTATTTTCTTCAAATTTATCCAGACAGATGTAATTAGATGTTCCTTTTAATACTGTTGCTTCTTCGTTAAAGAATGATTTAAGAGAGTTTAGGATTTGTTCTTGAAGTGTTTTTGAATAGGTTGATATTATGACGTGATCTACACTTCCGATAGAGAGCTTATAGAGGGAGTATAATAGATAAGCTAAAGTTTTACCGCTTCCTGTCGAAGCCTGAATAGCTTTTTTTTGAGACGAGGAGGACAGCAAGAATGACAGCATATCTATTTGACTTTGATATAATTTCAGGTTTGAAAAGTTTGATAAAAACGATTCAAAGGTTTCAGAGTTATCATTATTGTTGTTTATGAGAAATTTTTGTAAAATATTTACTATTTTTTTTAACATAAAATCCCCCTTTTTTCTTTTTTTTTTCATTTACTTCAAAATATTTTCAAAATAAGAAAGCCCCCCAAAATGGGGGGGTTTTGTTTCTAAGTCAATATTATCTAAACATAGAACGGGTAGAAGGGACATTCCCCTTGCCTGCAAGGGCAGGGCGCTCCTCCGCATTGAAATTCTGCTTCAAAAATACATTCTCCTTCTTCTGAAAAAACACTTAAAAAATTTCTTTTTTTCTGAATATAATGATTCTTTATATATTCTAAATCCATGTTTACTTCTAATACTTTTAGTTCATCCCCCTTTAGGGGACAATAATTTGAGTAGTCCACAATGATATATTTTTTCATAGACGCCTCCTATTTTTTTATTTTTTTCACTTCCAGTAGACCTTTTTTTTAAGATTTACTCTTTAGTTAAGATTTCACCTACATGTTTTACGAAATCCTGCAAGGATCGGCACCTGGTACTGCCCATCTCTTGCAGCATCAGGAATGCTTTCTGTATTTTTGGATAAGTGGCTTGTAGCCACTTGTTTAACTCCCTTTCTACATCTATATAATACAGGAAACCAATCTCAAGTGTTTCTTGGATAGATTCCGATTCGTCAACACTATCTTTATATTCTTTTTGGAGATTTGCCAACTTTTCCTTTAGTTCAGGAAACTCAGGAAGCTTTTCTAATTTAACCATAATTAAGGGGCTTCCTTCTAAATAACTATCTATGTAATAGTATTCGTCATAGCAATATTCTTTATTTTCGTAAAACCGCATATTTTCCCCTACAATAAAGGCATCCGTCATGCCCTTCAAGCACTTTCCGAGCAATAGTATATATTTAACTCCAATACTATCGAAAATTTCTTTTAACTTTTTCCCGTAATAAGTTATAGGAGGAGAAGGTTCATCTTGTCGTAGCATAGACTGCGTATAATATAATCTTGTTTCTTCCCTGAGCCTCCTCCATCTGTAGGAGCGCTCTTCTTCTTTTCTATTCATCTCCTCACGAAGTCTTTCCAACTCTTCTTTTCTTTTTAAGAGTTCAGCATATATTACCAACACTTGTTGCTTTATTCCCAAATAATCCAAAACTTTTATTTCTACCTCCCCTTCTACTTTCATCAACTTGTTCATTATACTAATATCTTCCTCTGAAAAATGTTTCTTTATTCTTTTATATCCACACCTAACACAAGTTTCATAACCAATACCTGAACTGTGAAAAATGTGGGGGGTATACTCTTTACATTCAACCCCACATTTACTACATATCTTTACTTTTAAACACCTCTCATCATCCCCTGAAACCGGAACATATTTTATTGTATAATCATGCGGACTAAATTGTCCGCATATATTACATTCCCCACAAGTGCAGACATGCTGCCCTACAATTCTATATATAGGAACTTGTTTTCCTCTCTTATCTATGATATACCTCTGTAGCTCTAGTTCATATGTAGCCTCAGGATCTATATTTATTTTTTCCTGCTGTTTACTTGATATAATGCCAAAATGGGGTAGTTTAATGCAATATCCCTTATCAGACTCAATTATTTGTCCACCACGAACAAATAAAGTAGTCTCTTTCTTCATATTTAACCTCCTTTTTTGAAATTTCACTAATTCTAGACCTACTACTTTAAATCTTACCTTTACAAATTTTCGCTAAGTTATTTATAATTTCTTTCACTGGAGCATCAATGACTCTTATAAATCCAGTTGTGTGTTTAAAAATAATGTTATCGCTAAACAAAGATGTGATTTTATCTGCATATTCTATTGTTTTTTCTTTATAAGGTTGCATTGTGTTAACAATGATAGAAGTATGTTGAGGGTTCATTGAATTTTTTTCAATTAGTATATCCACTTTACTTTGAGCAAAAAATTCTGAATGATATGGGGATAAGCTTTCTGAAGATAGAGCAATATTAAAATTATCGAGTTTTATGTATGTTAATTTAGCTATTTTTTCTTTAAATATTTTTTCTTCTTCTTCTATTTTTCTTTCAGCTTTATAAGTTAATCCTTGTTGTTTTAAAGCTTTATAAAGTGTATACATAAATTCATCGTAAGTGTTGTTCTTTTTTAATAATAACTCTTTTATCACATATCCAACTTCAGGGGTGGGTTCTATTAAGAGTATTGTTTTTCTTAACTTATTTATAGTTTTACTTGGTTTCGTAAGATTTTTGGTTATTGCTTCTTGAAAACCAAACCTGTCTATGACGTCTATAGTTTGAATAACAGGATTTTGTTTATCGATTTGTGGGAAGAAGTGTTTTACTATAAGAAGTAGAGAGCAAGGGATATCTTTATCTTGATGATGATCAAAGTTATTTCTATTGGCATTATATTCTCCTCCGACGTCAACGAGGAAGATGTCTTTATTATACAAATAATCTTGAGGCACGTTTTGGGGATGGACATATTCAACTATAGCCTTTGGATACAAAGTCAATAACAAGGAAATGGCACAAAAGTCATCCATATGGCGAGGAGGAAGGTGTGATATAATTTTCATTTTTACCCCCTTTTTTTCACCATAGAATATTTCGCTAATCCAGTAGACCTTTTTTTAAGAAATTTTTAGAGGAATTGACCCTAGGACTTTAATATGAATTTAATTTTAGATTTGAAGTTATTTACTACCTTTTTCTTACACTTTTATTTTTCTTGTTGCTTTTGTTTTTATATCTGTTTTACATTGTTGCTGTATAAGATAATTTCCACTTATAACCATTTGGCTCAACTCGCTGCATTCTCTAGCATAATTTATTCTTTTTTCGTATTCCTTAACAAAAGAGAGGCATATATTCTGTAGAAATTCTATATAGTCTGCATAATCATCGTGATAGTTCTTTGCTGGTCTTACTTCTATAAAAAAGTCTAATTGATGAGGTTGACAATTTAGATCCATATAAATATTCTTGAAGCAAAATGCTTTTGTGTTGTCGGGGAATGCATTTGAATATATAGGTAATGGATATTGCTCTGAACAAGAAGAGCAGTAGCCACAGGACAGATTTTTTAGCCAATCCAATACCTGTCTCTTATACACATCT
>JAOAJD010000030.1 GCA_026414365.1 Candidatus Iainarchaeum sp.
TCAGATATCCATTGGTGCAGTCCTTTCGAACTGAGTTTATCTCAATGCCCTGCTGAAAAAGGGATAGAAACGGGGGGGAGTGCAGGAAGAGAGATAGGATGGACCTTCAATATGTTTATCTCAATGCCCTGCTGAAAAAGGGATAGAAACAATCCTCCGGATTTCCTTCCGAATAATTAAATATCTGTTTATCTCAATGCCCTGCTGAAAAAGGGATAGAAACGATGAGGTTCTAGAGGAAAATCGTTCCGAATCATAAACGATGTTTATCTCAATGCCCTGCTGAAAAAGGGATAGAAACTTTCACCCGATTCATAATCGTAAATCTCAATTTCAGCAGAGTTTATCTCAATGCCCTGCTGAAAAAGGGATAGAAACTTAATATGCAGGCTTACAAGCCTGCATAACAAATACCTAAAAGTTTATCTCAATGCCCTGCTGAAAAAGGGATAGAAACATCAATTATTTCAATTTCCGCATATGCTCCAGGATTATGTTTATCTCAATGCCCTGCTAAAAAAG
>JAOAJD010000031.1:0-276 GCA_026414365.1 Candidatus Iainarchaeum sp.
TATCTGGACGATTCGTGGCCCCGATAACGACAACGCCATGCAATTCTTCAAGTCCATCCATCTCGATTAAGATCTGGTTCAAAACTCTCTCTACCGCTCTTGATCCCTCGTCAATTCCACGCATCTGAGCTATGGCATCAATTTCATCAAAGAATATTATGCACGGTGCAACTTGCCTCGCCTTTCTGAAGATCTTCCTGACCGCCTTCTCGCTCTCTCCAAGCCACTTGCTTAAAAGTTCTCCGCCCTTAACACTTATGAAGTTTGCCTCACTCT
>JAOAJD010000031.1:286-516 GCA_026414365.1 Candidatus Iainarchaeum sp.
TCGTTTGCAACCGCCTTAGCTATAAGCGTTTTTCCAGTGCCAGGAGGACCAAAGAGTAGTATCCCTTTAGGAGGTTTAATTCCAAACTTCTTAAACTTCTCTGGGAACTTTAAAGGCCATTCTACAGCCTCTATTATCTCTCTTTTAACTTCTTCGAGTCCTCCAACGTCTTCCCAGTTAAGCTTGGGTATTTCAACGAGCACTTCTCTCATTGCAGATGGCTCTATTTC
>JAOAJD010000032.1 GCA_026414365.1 Candidatus Iainarchaeum sp.
TTTTCCTTCAGATAGTCATAGACTTCTTTAGAGACCGTTATGTGTAATCTTGGTTTTAAGCGGTTTGTTTGGGTTTCTAAGCAGAAGCTTTTGCTGATATGATTTTTGGTGGTTTTGCTCAACCCTTAAGCCAAATCAGAAGCTCAACAAGTCTATCGAAAAGTGGATTTACGAAATGCACATCGTAGGGACTGAAATAATCTCTTGTGATATCTGAAACTATGAAAATGAGAGGTAAGATCGATAAAGATAAGATCTCTGACTTTCTTTTGAATTTATCAAGGAAAATAAAAAGAAGGGCTACCGCTGTTGAGATTGCGAGATAGCAAAATTTCAGCTGATCGAAGAAATGATTTAGAAGTGTTACAAAGAAGATCGTTGGAATAATTAGGCACATGGAAACAAGAAGCAACGATTGAGTTTCAACTTCAAACTTTGCTCTCGCTAAAAAGAAGATAAGCGGGATATAGATCGGTAGCAGAAAGCGATAATCACGAACTCCAGTCT
>JAOAJD010000003.1:0-7689 GCA_026414365.1 Candidatus Iainarchaeum sp.
TTGGAGAAGTTTGTGCCTGAGTATGGGTTTTTAGGATCAGGCTTTGCACCTTTGGGAAGTTCCCCACCATCATGTATGTTTATCCCGATCATTGTGTAGTCCCCACGAGTTGGATTAAAAACTTTGGATGGTAGCGTTCTCGCACTTAGATTTCCTTGAACCTCTTGCCACTTTGCTTTTGATTTTACAAACTTGTCCAAAAACTCTTTTTTGAAAATAAGAATAGCTTTTGTTTTGTTTCTGTGAATTCCAACAATGCCTCCATACTCGCCTTCCTTCAAAATACCACCTGCAAACTTTTTACTCGGTTTTGTTGAAACATTAGTGGATTCATATATAACAGTCCCATTTTTATCATAAACTTTTAATAAATCCTCATACTTATCTCCAACCGCCGTCTCCCAACCACTGCCCTTCCCACGCTCTATTACTATCCTCTTCATACCTTTATTTACTACTTAAAAAAAATTACAATATTCTAAAGACTTGTTTTGAAAAAATTTATTTTAAAATAAATTTATGATTTACGAACATTTTTGTCATTTATATTTGCGTTATTTTACTTCTGGTGTTTGGGAGTGGGAAAAGATCCCTGATTTTCTTAGATATCTGGGGAAGGAGCAAGGATTTAAAGATCCACAAAAGTTTTTTGATACTTTTGGTAATTTTGATTGGGTTTCATTGCTTGATAACATTAAAGAAAAATATGGGAAAAAACTTTTGGAAGAAAAATTTTTAGCTAAGTTATCAGAGGAAAATCAAAAAAAAATTTTATCACATTACAATAATGTAGAAAATGAATTAACACCTAAGGTTATAAAGTTTTTATTTGGATATCCATGGTTAGAACATTCTTTATGGAATGGTTTTGAAAAAGCTTATAAAACTATTATAAGCATTGAGCAATCAAGGTATAAACATTATATGTATAAACATTATAGGTATAAGCTGTCAAAGTCACTTCAGTCACTTATTGAGATTTTTAAGTCGCCCTTTTATCTACATCATTTGCCTTATGCATTTGAAGTTTATAAAATAAAAGATCTTCGTAGTTTTTTAGCCGGTGTTTTGTATGTTATTAAAAAGTTTAAATTATTGCCCCCTTCTAGGGAAATAATATCCTTATCACCTTTGATTATTATTAATATGGTTTTTGAGAAATGGTATAAATTCTTATCAGAGTTAAATGAATTTGAAGAACTTACTTATTCTGAATATATTGCAAAAACTAATAATGAAGAGGAGTTATCTTCACGAAAAAAACTTTTGAATGTATTACTTTTTAGGCTTTTTTTGTGGCTTTTTAGTATTTGGTTTTATTTTTTGTTAAAAATTCGTCCAGGCACTTATCATTCTAAGCGTTGGCGTCGTATTTATTCAATGCATATTACTGAATTGAAAAAGTATATTGAAGAGAATAAGTTACAAGCTGATATAGCATCAATTTTATTAATACCTTTTTCTTATGGTATAACAATCAAAAGCATAAAAATCGTGTTTTCAAACGCATCTTATGTTAAATGGTTGGATTTAGGTTTACTAGAACCTTCAGATGAAGTAAAGTTTCAACCAGTTCAGGAAATAATAGAAAAGATTATTATTTATGAACCATTAACTTTTGTTATAAAGTATTTTTATGATTATGCTAAGTATTTTCTAAACTTAGAAAAAATTAAAGAAACAGTAGAAAAAATTTTTGAAGATGAAAAAATTCACAAAGATTTAATAAAAGAGCCTGAGAGATTTCTATTCTTTTATACGGGGGATTTATTTTCTTATTCTTTGAGTGCTTTTGTAAATATTTTAGATGATTTGCCTTTCCCACCTTCTTTCTTACCTTCTTTATTTAACATAAACGAAGTATCCAACAAATTATTAAGGATACTGTTTAAAAAAATAAATCCTCTTGTTTCTTTAGAACAGTTTGAAATAAAATGGGGGCTTATATTTAATAGAGAAACATTAAGTGAAGTATCAAAGGAATCAAAAAAAGAAAGGGTGTTTATTTAATTTTGTGTTTTTAAAACAAATCTAAAGTTTTCTTTTAACATTTTTAGATGTACAGCTAGGTATTATATATATTATATAAATAGTTATATGGGGGAATAAATTTTTGTGTAATTTTGACTTTTTGACATCTTTATCTTTAAAATCTCCTATATAAGGAGGGTATTATGTTGGTGAATGCTAAGATTGTTGAGACTGCTTTGAGGCCGATCGTTAAATTTGTTTTTTCGCAATCTAGTAAAATTCTTGAAGTTCTCAATCACATTCGCTTCAGTGTCGGAAACGGTTTGATGGAAATAGCAGCAAGCAATGGAGAAAACACCTTAATAGTAAGTTCCCCCTTAAAAACAGATGAAAATATGAGTTTTTTTATACTTGGTGATAGATTTTATAAGATTCTTAAGGCTATTGGGGATAAGGATGTGCAGATAAGTTATGATACACAGTTAGTTACAATCTCGGCGGATGATACTATTTTTCATCTTCAAACAATTCAACCCAGTGAATATCCCACAAAGCTTTTAGAAATTCCCAATCCCAATACTGAAACATCTTTTGTTGTAAGAGCGGAAGATTTTGTCAAAGGGGTGTCAAAGATATCTTCTTTTGTGTCGGACTCGGCTAGTTTGCCTTCCATGGTCTTTTCAGGACTCTTGTTTGATGTTGATGGGGATAACCTTAATCTCGTTGCAAGCGATACTATTAGAATGGGTATTTATAGTGCGAAATGTAGTTGGTTAGGCGAGCCTCAAAGTGTTAAGTTTGTTCTCCCCGCTTCGCCATTAGAAGTTCTTGCTGAAATTTTTGATACGGGCGAAATCCAAGCAAGTATGATAAAAGAGGGCGATGATATCGTGGCTATTGTTTTTAGAAAAGATAACATGGTTTCAAAAATTACAGTAATAAACGGGACTTATCCGAACTATAAAGGTGTAATACCAAGTGATTTAAAGAATAAGGCTATAATAGACAAAAATGCATTGAAAAATATTATAAATAAGATTTCCATTCTTGTTTCTAAGGAAAACAATAGGATAGATTTTGAATTTACTAAAGATAAGCTTACTGCTTTGGTTGACAATAAATTGATTGGTCAAGGGGTGAGTACAGTGAGTATGGAGTATAATGGTGAGGATTTTGTTATGGGGCTAAACTATCTTTACTTGTTAGATGGTATTAACAGTATTGATGCGAGTGTAATACATTGGGAGAATAATGGGAGTGAGAGTGTTAGTATGTTATCCTCACCAGAGGAGAAAGACTATCTGTATTTATTTATGCCTATGAGGAGGAGCTAATATGATTTTTGCTTTTGAAGGTGTTGATGGTTCAGGGAAAACAACACTTTCAAGATTATTATACGAAAAAATATTAGGCGAGACAGATTATGATGTTTTGTGGTTGTCGGAACCTACACCATTTCCTATTGGTGGAACGGTAAGACAGTTGGTCAATACTCAAGAGCTAAATACTTTTGAACAAACGTTACTTTTTACCGCCGATAGAGAATATATGATAAGAAATTATATACTCCCCAATAAAGACAAAATTATTATTCTTGACAGATCTTTTGTATCAAGTTATGTTTATCAGATAATGAACCTTGATGATACACAAACACAACTCAAAAACATACTTATAACTCTTACTGAATATTCTATAAGAAACTTCTATGTTGATATTCTTTTTTACCTTGATTGTGAACCTAAAGTTGCTTGGGAGAGAGTGAAGAACAAAGAACCTGAGAATGTAAAAAGCATTGATTATTATACACAGATGCGGAAGAATTATCTTGAATTCCTAAGAAATAAACACCCTCATATAAAAGATATTTATATTTTAAACGGAGCCAGAGAAGTATCACAGACTTTACTTCTCGTTAAAAATAGAATTTTAGAACAGGCTACATTTTTGTTAAGTTAGTTAAAATTAAATTAATTAGTAAATAAAACTATGTTATACAAGTGGATATATGATAATCTCTACACAAAGGATGATTCTCTTCTTTTGGGGGCTGTGAAGAAGTTTTGTTGGGAGATTGGTTATAAACCTGATAATATGGATGAGTTTGCGCGCTTTCTTACTAATTTTGATTTTGTGTCTCTTTATGATGAGGTATTCAATAGCCCTAGTTTTTCTTCTCAAATTTATGACTATCACAAGAATAGAGTCCCTTTTGATTTTGATGCTGACGATTATCCTTATTCTTCACGCGTATTTAAAATTAGTGATTTGTACCTTAATGATGAGTATATTAAAGAAGATTTTAGGCGTTTTTTCTTTTCTTTTTTTTTGAAGGACAAGAGAAAGGTACTGAATTTTTATTTCTATAAAGTAAGAAATTGGGGCGAATGGATCAACGAGGAACACGGGGCTTTTTATTATTATTACGCTAATTATTATAAAAATTTGTCTTTAGAAGAAATTGAGCAAAATTTTTATAATTGGAGTATTTTGATTATTCTTTTGGAATTCCCTTTAAAATGGGTTAAACAAACTTTATATATGCTTATTAGTTCAATTTTTTCCAATATAGCAGGTTTTTATTTTTCGTATAGTGACAGAGCGTGGGACTTTTTGAGAAGAAACAAGTTGAATGCTCCTCATTATCTAACGGAGTTGTATGAGATTTATAAGTTTTGTACTAGTGATGAGGCAAAGGGGGTTGATAAATATATTAATTTTGTTAAGAAGAATGGTTATTTACAAGAAATAGAACTTAGAAAGAAAATGCTAGGCGAACTACTTGCAGTTTCTTTTATTGAATATTTGGCATTGTTTATTAGTTTTTGGGAAAAAAAAGATAAAGATGATTATCTTTATTGGTTGGATATAAATAAACAATATTCTTATAATAAAGGAGAATATGTTATGTCTTTTTCATTTAGGTGGGAGGGAGTAGATATTGATAATTTTTGGATTTTCCATCCATTAGTTTCTACCCAATGGGGAGCAATAATTGGTAATATTAAAAATCATCCTTTTATGTATGTTTTAGCGAATAGTACTATCTATAACTTTTATTTGAGTATACCTGTTTTTGAATATCCTGTACGTGTTCAAAATATTTTCTATAAGTATACAAGACATGTTTTTTCACATCCTGATTTAAATAAAAAAATGAAGGAATTTTTAGCTTCTTATCGTATCCCTACTGATTGGGTTAATGAGTTAGAGAATACTCTTTTGTATTTTTTGTCTTTTTTCCCACCTAACGAAAGAAATGAACTTCTTGGTAATTTGTCATTTCTCCCTTTGGGTTTGGTGTCTTATGGTTCTGAGCTAGGAAGAATGATTTCAGTTTTTAAACTTTTAAATGGAGCAAAAAGTTATATTACATTATTAAATTCTAAAGTTAAGACATTTGGTAAAAATGTTCGTGTAAAAGAGTTTGATAGCGATGTTTGTTAAGGTATTATTAGAGATTTTTATGTATGACTTGAGGGAAGTTTTGTTTGTACGATTAGAGCGTAAAAATTAGCTAGAGTTTATGTGTGTGATTTAAGAAAAATTACCTGATAATTAAATATATGTTATACAAGTGGATATATGATAAACTTTATCCTAAGGATCGTTCTTATCTCTCCCAGTTTGTTGAGAAGTTTTGTAATAAGTTGGGTTACCGGCCTAAAAGTATTAAAGAATTTACTGATTTTCTTGTTAGTTTTGATTTTGTGTCTCTTTATGATAAGGAGTTTAGAGGCAAAAGTTATGTTTCTACTTTGATAGATGGTTTTGTGAGGAAGTATTGGGGGGAGGAGTATGTTGGTGTTGTTGATGATGAGGGAGTCCCGAGTGGATTGTATAGGACGGATATTAATGTTCGTACCAAGTTTAGAGCGTTTTTGTTAAGTTGGGGGGTGGGGAAAAGAAAGATAATTTTTGATAAGCTGAAAAGTGCGAAAATATCTTCTAAGAAAACTAAAGATTATTATTATCACTGGGATATTTTTGTTATTTTTTTGGAATATAATAAATTCTATTATCGCCAAATAGAGATGGAAAGGTTTGCATATTATACTGTTGATGATTTTGTTCGCAAAACAACCAAAGGAGCATATAGTTATAAGGGAGTAGATGAAGATTGGGAATATTTTAAAAAACAGGGGATAGGAATTCCTGATTTTATAATTTCTCTTGATGAGTTTTATAAGATTTATAGACAGTTTGCTTATGATGTTCCTTTGTCCTATTGTGATTATATTGAGAAAAAGAACGATGTGCAAGAAATAGGGTTTAGAAAAGAGATGCTTAATGAGCTTCTTTGTTCTTGTTTTGTAGAGATATTGTTGATTTTTATTAGTTTTTTTAAGAAAAAGTATGATGAAGAGCTTGTTAACAAGATATTGAGTGAACCTACTTATAATGCGTGGCTAGAAAAGTATGTTAATAACTATTGGATTTTTCATCCATTTATTTATAAGAAATTTGGTGATGTGATGGAGATGGTGGAGGAAGATTATTTTTTTATAGAAGCAGTAAGTATGACAGGTGAGCTTAGTCCTAATTGGTCTGCTGATGAGTGTTTCTTGCGCGCTCAGAAGATACTTTGGAAGTTTGCAAAATATGTCTTCTCTTATCCTGATGTGAATAGGATAGTAAAGGATTTGTTTAGAGTATATCGTGTTCCTATGGATTTAGTTGATAATCCTGAAGGAGCATTGCTATACTTTTTGTCTCTTCTGCCTTCGTCTAAAAAGATTTTGTTTTTTGGTAATATATCAAAGATACCTTTCTCCTTATTACCTGAGCATTCTACTACACTTCTTCAGTTGGTTTTTTTTAAAGAGTTTGGAAAAATTAAGGAGTTTGCAAGAAATAAGCCTTTTTTAAGTAAATGGAAATACAAAAGATACAGTATGTCTAAGCATTTAAAAGACAAGGTAAAGCGTTTAGAAGACAAGGTAAAATGTATCTAGTAAGAAAGGGGGAAAAACAGACAAGAATTTTAAAGATTTTTATGTGTTAAAATAAAAAGTGTATTGTATAACCAATAAAAAATCAAATATTTGGTTTTTAGGTGTTATTTTGTAAAAAAATTTCGTGTAAATAAATATATGTTATATAAGTGGATATACGATAATCTTTATCCTAAAGATAATTCTCTTCTTTTGGGGGCTGTGAAGAAGTTTTGTGAGAAGATTGGTTATACCCCTGATAACATGGATGAGTTTGTGCGCTTTCTTACCAATTTTGATTTTGTGTCCCCCTATGATGAGATATTCAATAGCCCTAGTTATATCTCTCAACTTTATAAGTATTTGGAAAAGCAATATAGTTCTAGGTTTAGTAATTATAAGGATTATATAGTTAGCAGAGTTGATCGTTTGTATAACAGTGATAAGTATATTAGAGATAAATTTAAAACTTTTTTATTTTCTTATTTTTTTGAAGACAAAAGACCAGCATTTGATCTTTCATTTGATCTTTTTAAGACAAAAAAACCTGAGGAGAATAGTGAGGAGTATCTTTCTAAAATAGAAAGATTATCTTTGGGAGAAGTTAAGCAGTATTTTTATAATTGGTTAACTTTAGTTGCTTTTTTTGAGTTTGATTTGAGGTGGGTTTATTCTACTTTGAAGTGGCTTGTTTTTAAGGCTATTTCTAATGTAGATGCTCATGGACTTCAGTCTCAGGACAAGATTTTTGAGAATGAGTTGGAACCCTATAAATGGTTAGATG
>JAOAJD010000003.1:7699-8105 GCA_026414365.1 Candidatus Iainarchaeum sp.
TAAAAATTCCAAGGTTTTTAATAGAATTAGACAAGGTTTGTAAGTTTTGCCATAAGGTTTTGGAAAAGGGTTTTGTTAAGTATAGTGATTATATTGAGAAGAAAGGTTATTCACAGGAGATGGAGTTTAGAAAAATAATGTTAAATGAGTTGCTTGCTGCTTTTTTTATTGAATATTTAACGCTATTTATTAGTTTTTGGGAGAGAGAATATAAGTATGCTGATGCTTATATTTATTTGATAAAAGAGGGGTATCCTTTTTCCTTTAAGGTAGGAAAAAATGAGGTTATTGAAAACTTTTTGACTTTTCACCCGTTTGTTTTTGGTGTGTGGGGCATGGAGTATGAGTTGGTTAAGAAGCGTTATTTTATTGTATATTTAAGGGGAGAAGGGGAGGTGTATTCTAG
>JAOAJD010000004.1 GCA_026414365.1 Candidatus Iainarchaeum sp.
CCCTAATCGTAGCTTGATGAAATTCTTCATTACGTAATCTTCCCACGTATTCCAAAACTGTCTCTCTATTTCTACAAATGAGTTCATGTAAGGAGTTGTATCCATCATCATGGAGCAGTTCAAAAACTCTAATCAATCCACTAATCTGTTGTTCTGCACCTTCAGTAGTCCCTTTAAGATATGTCACTATAATTTCTGCCAAATCTCGATGATTGAGAAAATCAAGACAGATGGCTATTGGTTTTATAAATTTTTTTATTCTAAATTTATAATTTGAATAAATTTTAGGAAAGACGTATCTATAAACACCAGCTGATTTTATCCACTCTAAATTTTCTAAACCTTCTTTTTCTACGTAATTTACATAATCTATATAATCCCCATGTGCATCAACTACTATCATCGGATAAGATGTACTTTCTGTATCGCTTTTCGGTATATGCATAAGTTTTTCAATTAAATATCCAGTACTAAATGATTTACCACTACCAGTAACTCCAAAAACAGCTAAATGCATTGGTATCTTTTCAACATCCAGAGGAACTGGTAACTTACCGTATCCACTAAGTGAACCGAATTTAATAATTCCTTTATAGTCTCTATTAGATAACTTTCTATCTTTCGAAATACCAAATAGTTCCTCTTCATAATTTGTATACCTTTCTGGTTCAATCTTAACAACAATGTCTCCTGGTCTTGGAGGGTAATCGATCTCTTTTTTAGGTATCTCCATTAGCAGTTCCAATTTACAAATCTCATATTGTCGAGCAACAGTTTCTGGAATTGATTTACCCTCTCTTCTCGCTTCGCTCCAAACGTCACCTTCAGTATAGAAGGCATTATAGGGGATTATTTGAGAAACTCTACAAAGTATTTTTCTATCGCTCGAAATAATTATTAAAAGCATACCCTCTTTTATCTTCCCTTTTTCTGCACTTTTAAATAGTTGGCAACTTGCTTCGCTTGTACTTGCACCACTTAAAATTATCCCGATAGCATTTTCTTCACGGATCATTGTTCTCACCTCATCTTACTTGTAATAAGTTGTTCGAGGGGGTCTAAGCTCTTACTTTTCGTCAATATTTCTTCGTAGAGAATCTCTGCTGCCCCCTTTCTTATATTACACTTTTCATGTGCTAATAAAATAGGCAATGGATCCTGTCCGGGATAAGTCCATTGATCCAACGCATTAATAATCTTACCTATCTTTAACTCGACCAAAGCTATATTTTCAGATGGTTGGAAATCAAAAGGAACATCTATTCTTAGAATATTCGAGTTTATTTCCTTTTCATAGAAAAAGGTGACTACATAAATTCCCTCTTTCTTGTATTCTTTATATGGTGCCAAATCAAGCTTAGAAAGGTCAAACCAAGGAGTATATAAAGACCCAACTAAGTTGCGTTGCCTTAATTTTTTAAAAAGAAATAGCATCAAGTGTTGATCCGTTGGAAAATTCTCAACCTCTTTAATACCATAATCTTCTTTCATAATATCGATAAAAAACCTATCACGAACTTTTTTAACGCACCCAATAACTATCGAGTTTTTTATACATTCCTTTAAGGCTCTACATCGATATTTTATGTATTCTCTGTCGCTATGGAATGAAAACGGGGGGTCTACAATTGGGCCGTCTATAAAAACAAAAGATTCTATGCCCCTACTTCCCCAATTTAAGATAGCTTTTGATTCTGCTGTTAACATCCCAATCTCGGCTTCTAACATAACATTTGGATTTTTTTGTTCATCAATTTCTTCTATTCCTGCTGAAACTTGGACTCCTGGAATGGAGTTTATTCCATCCTTGAATATTATCATGGCAACACTCCAAAAACAATACCACTTTCCACCAATACCGCCCACGAGTTGGTTACTTCCATCTATACCTATCGCTACCACCTTGTTCTCAATTACATTTTTATTTAGTTTGAAATAATCTTTTTGATTTAGGGTTTCAATAATTTTTTCAGTTAAATTTCTTAGTTTTTTTAACTCTCCTTGAACCTTCTCACCCTTTCTTTGTGCCGAATCAATAAGTTGGATAAGTGTTTCAGGTTCAGTCTTATTGAATTCTATTCTTTTGAGTCTTTCCTTCAATTCTTCATATTCCATAGTTTATTACAGTTAAATTGAAGTTATATTTAAATTTTCCGATTAATAAGTTTTGGAAATTTGGATATTTTAAAAGCTTTTATCTAATTCCAAAGACTTAAAGCTTTTATCTGCGAATATTCTTCCTTCTTTAATCCTAAATCACCTTGAAATATTTATCGCTTGATGTTTTTTAGAAGATAAAGAGAAAAAGGACTCTTTAATCAAAAATATCTCTTATTTAATCTACAGTGGTTTTTCAAAGTTTTTACAAACTCATTTTTGTTGAAAATCATGCTTTAAACATCCAAAAACTTTAAGTGTTCTAAAGTTCTAAGTTTTATAGTTAGGAACAAAAATTATTTCTACGGAGAAAATTGAGATATTCTACTTCTTTTCTAATATTTTCTTCTGGTAAGTTGTATAGCCAAAATTTTAAGCACTTGTAAAATTCTGCTTTTTTTGTTTCTACCCATGATTTTTTCTTTTCTTCTTTTTCCTTTTCTACTTCTACTTTTTCCATCTCTTTTTCTATTTCCACTTTTTTTACCTTTGCATGGTAATAAAAATAGCAGAGAAGTGGGTAATCTTAGCTTAAACTTCTTATCAGAACCAAAGAAATAATGCTTTAACAGAGTCCTTATATGCTGAGATAGGTTTAAGCCTCTTTCTTTCTCTTGTTCTAAAATCATTATCAAATCGTTATCCTTTCCTACTTCTAACGCAAAAGAGAAGTGCCTAAAACCCATATCAACCACCTTTTATTAAAAATTTAGAACAATTATTAACTCTACAATCTTTTAATAACAAATTTACGAAAGAATACCTATCCCTATTTGTCATCAAGAGTAAACAATTTAATAAAATTTTTACTAACTCAGTTATTATTAAATGGCTCTTAATAACTCATTTTTCTAATTCCGTTAATAACCTTCTTAACCCATTATTAACTCTGATTTCAAGTTTAAATTCATTACAATTGTTCAGTCCTATCTATTTATATACTTGAAGACAACAAAAAACTATGAGCACAAAAACCCATTTGTCCGGACAGAAGAAAAAGGCAGAAGAAAGCTCAGAAAGCAAAACAAACCGCTTAAGACCAAGATTACACATAACGGTCTCTAAAGAAGTCTACGACTATTTGAAGGAAAATGTCTCGAATGTTTCAAAATTCATCGATAATCTCGTTAAAAGCGTTAAAAACCAAGTTCAGCCTTCTTTTATTCTAATAGCAAAAAAAGAAGATATGCGCGGACCGGGATTTGAACCCGGGCTAACGGCTCGGAAAGCCAAAGAATCAATCCAAGCCAAAGAATCCATCCAAGCTGAGAAATCCGAGATAACTGTCATACCAGAAATTTTATCTACTGGAATTGATTTAAAGACGTATATAAAAGAGGATCTCAAAGATAACTATGAAATTTTAGAAAAAGCAATCGAAGCAAAGAATCTTAAGAAAGCATTAGAAGATTTAGTTAAGAAAAAAGAAGAAAAAGGATTTTTGAAATATATGATAGGAAAAGGAACGAGTTTGCAGACAATAAAAGATATGCTTTCCGCAATGTTCAGACTTTTGCCTGATGACATAACAACACCTGAAGATTTAGAAGAACTTGAAGGACAGAAATACTTGATTAGGTTTTTACAGAACTTCTTTACTTATTTAGAAGAGAAAAAAGGAATGGACAAAATTAACGGTTTTGCAATGAAAGCATGGAGATCTGCGATTCCGAATGAAGAAAAAGGAATAGAAGAGATTTACCCATCAGATGAAGATGTCGTAAAAGCTTTTAACAAATGTCCAGAACAGTTTAAAACTTATTTCAAACTTTTAGTCTATTCAGGTATTAGGCTTAAGC
>JAOAJD010000005.1 GCA_026414365.1 Candidatus Iainarchaeum sp.
GAATTATTTTGGCTTCTTTTGTAATACTATCAAGTGCAACAATTCGTCAATATGCGGGTATTAAGATAGTCAGAAAGATGAGTATTATGGTTCTAGCAATTATTGTTATATTCTCAGGAATAATATTTATTTTATATCAAGAAATGCAGAGTTCTTATTTATCTAAAGAGTCACCACGCGGAATTCTTTTAAAAACAGGCATTAAAGTTGCAAAGGATTTTTTCCCTTTAGGTTCTGGTTTTGGGACATACAGTAGTGGCATAAACCAAAGATTTTATAGTCCATTATTTTATAAATATAGATTGCATCGCGTCTGGGGGCTTTCCGAAGAAAAAAGAAGTTTCACTAATGATACTTTCTGGCCCCATGTTCTTGCGGAAACAGGAATTTTTGGGTTACTTTCTTATTTCAGTATCATTGTTATTTTTCTAGTAAAATGTTTTAAGGGATTAAGGGATTTCAAGAACGAAAGGGTAATGTGGATTGCTACCCTTTCTCTTTTGTTGTTAGTTTTAAGTCTAGTTGAAGTAACCAAAGCTACTTTCTACGAAATGTCCCTTTGGACTTTCTTTTATTTTGGAAGCATTGGGGTTTTAACTGCTTGGTTTCAAAGTCTAAATTAAACTCGTCGTAGTAGAAAAAAATTTATTTGTTTAATACGGCGGAAAGGAGTGGTGAATTGAAAATTATCATTCTAGCAGCTGGTAGTGGAATAAGACTAAGGGAGAGCTTACCCAAGTGTCTTATAGAGCTTAAAAACGGTATGACAATATTAGATATGCAGTTGAGAAGTCTAACAAGATATTTAAATAAAGACGACATTATAGTCGTTGTCGGCTATAAAAAAGAGCTCGTAATGGAAAGATTTCCTGATTTAATGTATGTATATAACAGCAAGTATGCTATATCCTCGGCATCACAAAGTTTAAAGCTTGCTCTTAATAAAGTAAATAATGAAGATGTGCTTTGGATTAACGGAGACGTAATATTCCAACACCGTATAATTAAAAAATTGTTAACGTTTAATAAAAATTGTATGGTGGTTAATCGTGTAGTTAGCCTTGGAGAAGAAGAAGTAAAATACAGACTTGATAAGAGCGGCGTAATAAGCGAAGTCTCAAAGAGAATTAGTAATGGTAGGGGCGAAGTATTAGGAATAAATTTTATCAAATCAGAAAGTATTGATTTAATTAAAAAAGGACTTTCTGCCTGTGCTGATAGCGATTTTGCTGTTACAGCGGTTGATAAGGCAATAAAATTGGGTTTAAAAATTTATCCTTTATATATAGAAGAGCAGGCATGCATAGAGGTAGACTTCCTCTCCGACCTAGAGCTTGTAAATAAACTTCTCTTAAAAAATGTTAAAAAATTTTAATTTCGCTTATTTTTTATTCAAAATAAGGGAATTTATTTGTTTGTCAAAGATTCCCAGGATTCTATTTTCTTGGTATCTGCGTCTTTTTAAAGACAATCTGCATAAAAAAAAATTTGAAATCATCAAGAATAGAATTAATAATACGGCGGCTAATAAGAAAAAAATTTTTTTTAATGCTTTTGAGTCTTATATGTTTGAGCATATTAAAGAACTTTTCGAATTCTTCAGAAGTAATGATAAATTTTTACCTATTCTTATTAAAAGCCGCCCAAAAACTAAAGATATTATTGAAACCTGGGAAATTTCGTTACCATATCATTATCTTCCGTATGTAAAAGCTGATTTTTTCTTGGATGTTGCTATCACTTCTTACCCCTATCTCTGCTCATCAGTTATAAAATTTCTTTATGCTCATGGAATTTCTTCTCTTGGTTTTAGTAAAGATTTTAGACACATAAAGTATGTTAACCGATATGACTATTTGTTACTCACGGGTCCTTTACAAAAAAAAGCAATTTTTTTAGCGGCAGAAAAATATCACGTTCCATCTTTACCTAAGCTTGTCGAAATCGGTTTCTTAAAGGGAGATAAGCTGCTTAGAGAACAACTTTCTTTTAGTAAAGAAGATTTTATCAAGCAGAAAGGTTACTTTAATAAAAAAACAGTTCTTTTCGCTCCTACATGGGGGCAGTTCTCTGCAGTTCATGCTTGGATGCATCATATAATAAAGATAGGTTCCTCAATGGATATAAACTTGTTAATAAAACTACATCCGCTAATGTTGAGGAAAGAGACGAAATGGCACACGGTAGGTGGTAATTGCATCAAAATGCTCTGGGAGGTTTCTAAAAAGTTCAAAAATATTTCTGTTATTACGGAAGAGAATATTTATAATTATTTACTTTTCGCTGATATATTAATCACTGATGCAAGTAGTGTCGGATTAGAGTTTATTCTTTTGGGTAAACCTACTATTTTTTTACCTTGTCCAAGATACTTTGAGATTTATGGTAAAGACCGACCTATCTTTTGGTGTAGAGAAGGGATGGAAGTATCGAGTGTAGCTGATCTTAGAAGAAGGTTAGAACTTTATTTAACTGGCGGTCAAAAAAATAACGGAATGAAACTTAACGATATTGTTTATAATCCAGGGAAAGGATTGATGAAAATGGTTGAATTTCTTAATAGTTTTAGTTAAAACTATGCGTATCATTTTAGTCGACAAATATTTTTTTATCAAAGGTGGCGCAGAGGAGTCGTTTTTTCAAACCGCTGACCTCCTTAAAAGTAAAGGGCACAAGGTAGTTTTTTTTTCTATGCACCATTCGCGCAATCTTAAGACAGAGTATGAAAAATACTTTGTTTCAGAGGTTGATCACGAGAAGCAAAGAGGAATAAAAGCACTAAGCAATGCAATAAAGATAATTTACTCAACAGAAGCATATAAAAAGATTTCCTCTCTCATTAAAGAAGAGAAACCAGATATTGCTCACCTTCACAACATCTACCATCAACTTTCGCCATCCATCATTGATGCTTTGAAGAAGTTTCGTGTCCCTATGGTAATGACATTGCACGATTATAAATTAGTTTGTCCTTCGTATTCTTTATTTTGTAATGGTAGAGTTTGTCAAAAATGCCAGAACAAAAAGTTTTACCATTGCTTTTTGTCAAGATGTGTGAAGGACTCTTACCTTAAAAGTTTAGTAAATACCATTGAGATGTATGTACACCACTGTTTATGGCATATTTACGATAAAGTAGATGTTTTTATCTCTCCTAGTATGTTTCTAAAAGAGAAACTTAAAGAAATGGGTTTTAACAAAAGAATAGAGTATCTGCCTAATTTTGTTAGGTTAGATGATTTTACACCTGAGTATGAATTTAGCGAGAATTCTGTTGTTTATTTTGGCAGGTTGTCTAAGGAAAAAGGGCTTGCAACGTTACTTAGGGCAATGCAGGGTTTACCTAATATTAAGTTAAAACTTGTTGGTGAAGGGCCAATGCGAGCGGCACTTGAAAAGGAAGCAGAAAACCTTAACCTTAAGAATGTAGAGTTTTTGGGTTATAAGAATAAGCAGGAATTACAGCAGGAAATAAAAAAATCAATGTGTGTAGTTTTGCCTTCTGAGG
>JAOAJD010000006.1 GCA_026414365.1 Candidatus Iainarchaeum sp.
ATTATAAAGTTCATATTACCTCCTTTTTCTGTTGTTTTCTATATATAAGGCACATCAATGTAACAAATTTTGTTTTTCTTTGAACTCTTGAGAATTTATTAACGCACTTATCACCATCCAAAGCCCATCACCATTACTGTTTTTAATAACATCAGAATAATGCCTAAGACCTTCACTATCAGGTTTTCTGTTAAGTATTGATTTGTATAGAGCATCTATAACTATTTCTGAATTTTTTTTCATAAAGTCATCAAAAATTATTTTTTCGACAGTTTCTGTTGAGTTTTGCTTTTCTTTAAATTTTTTCACTTCTTCATAAAGCAACATGTCTAATTCAGTTAACTCTGATATTGAACTTATTACTTTATCTGTTATCTGAAAATCTGGCTTAATGTTTTTAAATCCATGTTTGCCAATGTTTTCATCTGTTATGTTTACTCGTGCTTTTTCAATATCTTCTTTGGTGCATGGAATTTCCAATTTATTAAACATTTCAATAACATCTTGTGCAAAATTATCCTGCATTCCTATATAAAAATAATCTTTTATTCTTTCGTGTATTAGTGGTTTTAAGACTGTCTCTATATATATTTGTTTGCTTCTTTCATTTAAGAGAAAAAGCATTTTCTTAACGGTGTCTCTGAACTTATAGCCCATGAATCTGCCAAACATATCATTCCAAAGAATTTCTTTAACTTCTTTTGCTTTGAAAAATTCCTCTGGTGAATACTTGTTTGCTAATTCAACTGCAAAATTATCTTTATGAATTTCTGGATCATGAGACCACCAGAACTTATAAAGAGAAATAAGGCGTTCTATAGGATCTCTAAAAAATGTAATAAGTTTTAATTCCTTTCTTTGCACTACAAGTTTTACAGTTTCGTAATCGGTATGGCCAAATATCACATCGTAACTGTATGCAAAATTAATAGGTAGCAACGACAGGTTATTAAATAAAGGGGAAACCTTTTTTTCTCCATATTTTTGTTTAAACAGATAGTGCAAGCTTTGACCTGCTGTCTTAGGTATGTGAACAAATGCAACTGCAGGTTTTTCATAGGCATAAGCAACATGTCCACCATAAAGCATGTGATGAGAAAAATCATGATATTTCATAAAGAATTCTTGAGAGTTTATTATTGATTTGACTACATCTTTAATTTGCTGTCCGTTAAGCAACGAATCTTTATAGGAGTTCAATCCATTTTCATCTATTTGTCTATTTAAAAGACCAAGATAAAGTTGTCCTAATATTGATTCTATTGTGTAATTTTTATTTTCCATAACCACCTCTTTTTTTGCTTTTTTATTATTTGATGCAAAATATTAATTGTTTTATTTATTGATTCCTCCCCGTAACTGTCACATAACTGGTTAACAAGCTCAGTATTTATTTGATAGTTTCCTGAAAGAATTTTTTCTATGGTTTGTTTTATATTGTCAATTTTGCACACTTCACAAAGTTTCCACTCATAATTAGTATAGGGGATGTAAGGGATACCTGAAGGGCTAATCCATTTGGAGTCAAATCCAGAGTAACTATCTTGTAAAAGACAAATTACGGGCTTACCAAGTTTGGCAAATTCTACTGCTGTCGATGATATGTCGGTAATTAATATATCAACAAATGGATAATGCTCAGATATAGTCTCATTTTCATTTAGCAAATATATAGGATAGCCTTTTTCTTTAAGATGTTTTCCTTCAAGGTAATTTGTGTCATGAGGAATAGCAAATAAATTAGGTATCTCTGATAGTTTCTCTATTAACCAAATCCCCCTATCTTTATTTGATGTCCAGGTTGGTGCAAAAAGTATAATCGGTTTTCTATAATCTAATCCTGTTCTTTTGCAATAATCAATTTTTTCATCTTCAGTTATAGATTTATGTTTAAGCTTTGGAAAACCAACCACAAATGTTTTCCCCTTTAATTGGGGACAAACATTAATTATTCTTTGTTCTTTTATTTTTCCACCAACAAGATAGTAATCACAACAACTTAATATATCTTCTCTGTATGTAACTTTTTTCATAGAACCTACCCCGTGATCCATCATTATCAATTCTGAATTTTTTGGTTTAATTAAATACAACAGCCTAATAAGATCAAAACTTGCAACAATATATATGTTACGCATAAATGTGTTTACTAAGGCGGAAGACAAAAAATCTTTAAAATGCAATAACTGAATAAAAATTTTAGAAGAATCAATTCTTTCTTTCATAATTTCAAAAACATCTATCATTGAATCTTTTTCCTTCTTTTCTAAATAAATAAAACTAATACAAAGTTTGTTATTTAGAACATTTGCATTTTCTCTGCTAAACAGCATTAAAAAGTTAAAAAATGTAGATGTATTATTCGCAATTATATGAAAAACCTCTCTTAAACAGTTAGCATTTAGAGAAATGGTTTTAGTTTTTAAAACTATTTCTTCTACTTGGTTAAGCAGAGCAGGATGTAAAAATTTTACAAAAAACTCTGGACTGTTTATAATATTTTGTATTACATCTTTAATTTCTTTCCCATTTAATAAAGTTTTTTCATAAAAACTTAATCCATCTTCATCTGGCTCTCTATTTAAAAGACCAAGATAAAGTTGTTTCAATAAATAATGTATATTTTTGTCATTCATAGTTAAAACAAAGTAAAGAATTTCTGTTTATTCCATGATTCTCGAGCATCTTTTTTAACTGATAAGTAGAAACCCCTTCAGTTCTCGGCAAATAAACTACTTCACAATATTCTCTTAAATAATCATATTTACCTTTCCAATCATCTCCTATGGCAAATACATCAACGGAGTATTTGATAATATCGGGAATTTTTTGCTCCCAGCATGTTTTAGGTATAACCATATCTACATATTTAATTGCCTTTACTATCTCTACTCTTTGTTCATAAGGAATAAATGATTTTTTTCCTTTAACAAAGTTAAACTCATCTGTTGCAACCCCTACTATGAGAAAGTCTCCTAAGTCCTTTGCCCTTCTTAACAAATTAAGATGCCCTATATGAAACAAATCAAAAGTGCCATAGGTAATAACTATTTTTTTATTATCCTTCATCTTCACATCCTTCTTAAAACCCTATTTTCAAAAAATACATAATCAATTATCTTTTCTAATGTTTCTCGAACTGTGTTTAACGATGTGTCTATAACTAAATCTGCCTGCTTAGGTGCCTCATAAATATCGCTAATACCTGTAAAGTTTTGTATCTCTCCCCTTAATGCCTTCTCATAAATCCCTTTTATATCTCTTTGGATACACATATCAACTGGTGGATTTAAATGGACAAGTATAAATTCATCTTCACCAAACATCTCCCTTACCATCATTCTTACGTTTTCATAGGGACTTACTAATGCACAAATAGCAATACCACCATGTCTTACCACTTCACTTGCTATATATCCAGCAAGCAGGTTGTTTTTTATCCTTGCTTGCCTTGAAAAATCACCATTTGATAAAAACTGCCTTATCACATCTCCATCTATTAC
>JAOAJD010000007.1 GCA_026414365.1 Candidatus Iainarchaeum sp.
ACTACTCCTTTTTCTCCAGCAAGTTGTCTGCATTTTTTAAATAAACGAAGATGGCCTGTGTGAAGCAGGTCAAATGTGCCTAAAGTTATTACTCTCATTTTTTTCTTCTGATTTTAAGCCCGTATTTTTTCTTCCATCTTTTGTAAATCTCGGGCTTATTTATTTTTAACCACTCTCTTTGTTTAACTGATTTAAACGGCATAGGTTATTTTCTTTTTGCTAAATTTTTTAATGTTTTGGCTAATGTTGCCTGTCTTTTTGTGCGGGTTGATGCTTTTGATTTTTTTGATAAAACCTTGCTTATATATTGAGAAACTGACATACCCGCTCTTTTGGCTTTAGCGGTAAATGCTCCTGGTCTTTTAATAGCATGCTGTATCCATTTTTCTTTCATATTATTCTCACCTCCTTCTTCCATAATTCTACAATTTTTTTGCTATTGTTTTCAATCCATTTATCACAGTCTTCATTTTTAACCTCCTCTGGAATTTTATAAAGAAGATTAATTTTTTCATCAAGTTTTTCATCTCTTATTAAAGGTAATCTTCCCTTCTCCGTCATCTCAAAGATAAATTGATAACGAGGTGGATTAAGAAGTCTATCTCTACCTGATATATTAAGCGGGCTTCCTTTAATTACTTGCCATAAATTAGCACATTTTACAATAATACTATCATCTATTAGAAGTTTATAACCTCTTTTTAATGCTCGATAAGCAATTTCGGTGTTGTCGTAGCCTAATCCCTCATCTAAAAACTCCCAGAAACCGTTTAACTCTTGTATTATTTTTTTTGGTATAGCCCCGCAGTTTAACTCAAAATCAAATGGGTTTTCGCTTTCTCTTAATCCTTGATGTTTTACTCTGATATTTCGCCATTCTTCTTTTCCTAAAAACTGATAGATTTTTCTTCTATCAAACCAGTCTATTTTGTTGTTTAAGTTTGGTTCTATTATCTCGTAATAAATATCAACTGGAGCGATTAAACAATCTTTATTATGACGATATAAGTCTACAATCCTTTCTATGCCGTCATTTGAGAGATAAACAAAGTCTTGAAGCCAGATTAAAAGTTCGCCTTCTGCGTTTTGCCAGCCGATATTATTGGCTCTTACTAATCCTAACCTTCTTTTGTATTTTCCTAATGCTTTATCGCCTCTTATGTATTTTATTTTTAATTTGTATTTTTGCTCTATCTCTTTTGCTATTTGACTTCTGTCCTCTTTATAATCGTCTACTACAATCCACTCGTTAATATGATAGGATTGACCTGATAGATTTTCTGCCATTGATGACCAAAATCCTTCTCTTATGGTTGGAGTAATAACTGAGACTTTAATTTTTTCGTTTGGTTCATTAAAGACTTTTATCCACTCTTTTGATATATTTTCAATTTTATATTTTCTTGCTTCTTTTTTGACTTTTTCTGATAGCTCCTGCCATCTTTTATAGTCTTTCATTAAAGAGATTAGCTCTTGTTTGTATTTTTCTATAACTTGCTTTTCTTTTATATTACCTTCTATAAATATCCCACTTTTTACGGTTTCAGGGATTGCTCCGATGGTTGTGGTGACGGGGACAACACCTTTTAAAGCTGCCTCTATTATTGAAAGACAGTTTATTTCTAAGAAATAAGATGGGTAGGCTAATATACCGCATTTTTCTCTTATTTTATCTAACTCATCTTTTCCTATTCTTCCTAAATGATAGATATCTTTTTGGTTCATTAACATCTCAACTGTTTTTTTCCATTCTCTTCGCTCGGGGTTGTTTTTGGTTATTATGTCAAATGTCTGCCAGCCGTAAGCGATGACTAACTTTGCGTGGGGGATTTCTTTTTTAATATCATCCCAGATAAAAAGCAGTAAATCTAATCCTCTATCGTAAGAGGAGGTGTAAAGTAAATTGTGGTTTCTATACTCCATTTGAGATAATTTTAAATTTATAATCTGGTATATGTTTGGCTAAGTTTCTGTGGAATTGAGACTTTACCATAACGTAATCTATTCTGTCCCAGTCTATTGATAGAGGGGAGTATAGATCGTGCAGGTCAACTAAAAACTTTTTACATTTTATCTTGCCTGCCAGTGAGCTGGAGCGCCACTGGATGAAGATATTAAAATCGTCTCTTGGATTGAAATAAAAATAAGGAAGCCATAAGACACCATTATATACTTTTGGTTTAATTACACCTCCGTAGACTACAACTTGATAGCCTTGTTTTTGCCATTCGTTTGATAATTTAATTACTGCTGTCTCTGAGCCTCCTATACCTGTTTTTAAACTATCGGGAGACCAAACCTCAAAATGTTGCCCGATATAGTAGCATATCTCATCTGTTTTCCACTTGCGATAAGTGTATTTGTTTTTATAATATACAGCAAACTCTAACTCTTTGATTTCTTTAGGTAAGGTTTTGTAAATATCAATTATTTTTCCTTCTTCTTTTGTTTTCTCTAAATACTTAAAAAGTTTATGAACTCCCTCTGAGGCAATATCAAGCTCGTATAAGTCTTTAATCGCTTGATAAGTTTCTTTGGTTTCTTTGGTTTCAAGCAAATCATATAAGTATTTGGCTATTTTATATGATTTTCTTATATCTTTTTTGTGGGTAAAGTTAATTTTTAAGGCTAATTCTCCTGCTAAAGTCTTTTTTTCAAGCTCGTTATTCATTTGGGTTTTTTCTTTTTCTTTAATAGTTAAGGCTTGGTCTAACCAGTGCTCGGCTTTTTCAAAATTATTATCTTCTATGTAGTATTTAGCTAAATAAAGATAGGTTAAGGAGGAGTAGGGGTATTCGTTAATTGAGGCTAAAGCGTGGGTTATGGCTTTTTTTATATCTCCTAACATCTCATAGGCTTTACTCATAATCTGAAGACATAAAGCCCGCTCTTCATCCCAGCCTGATTTTTGTAAATACTCCTGCCCCATATTTAAGGTTTTAAGATAGAGGTTTTTATCGTTTAGCTCTATATAGATTTTCATTAGGTATAAAAGCGTGCGGGGGTCTGCTCCTTCTTTTGTTTTCCGCTCATCTTCAAGCTGTGCTTCCAAAATCCGCTGATTTCTTTTCATTCTTTCTATGTTTTTTGGTGATTGTGGGTCTCTATCAGTTTCGGTGTGAAGCCAAACTACAGGAAAATCTTTTGAGTAAGAAACATAGGTATATTT
>JAOAJD010000008.1 GCA_026414365.1 Candidatus Iainarchaeum sp.
GATTAATATTATTGTTTCATTTTTGATGGAATCTGGTGTAAGGCTTTTGCTGGACGATTTAGAGGATGCTAAAAATAGGGGAGCAGTAATTAGGATAATTACCGGAAGGTATCTTAATATTACTCAGCCTTCAGCATTATATCTTATTAAGGATAGATTAGGAGATTATGTTGATTTGAGATTTTACAAAAATGATAATCAGTCCTTTCACCCTAAGGCATATATTTTTGAATATGAGGATGGAGGAGATATATTTATAGGATCCTCTAATATTTCTGAAGCTGCATTAACTTATGGAATTGAGTGGAATTATAGGTTGGAGAAAGCGATAAACAAAGAGGATTTTGAAAGGTTTAAAGAAGAATTTATGAATATTTATTTAAATAATACAATAAAGGTTGATGAGGAGAGTTTAAAGGAATACAGCAAAAGGTGGAAAAGACCAAAGATTTTAACTGATGAAATTGAAACGTCTAAAAAAGAGAATAAAGTTATTGATTTTTATAGACCAAAAGGAGCGCAGATTGAAGCTTTATATGAACTTAAAAGGTGTAGGCAAGAGGGTTATGATAAAGGACTTGTTGTTGCTGCAACAGGAATTGGGAAAACTTATCTTGCAGCCTTTGATTCAAAAGAATTTAAAAGAGTTTTATTTGTTGCCCATAGAGAAGAAATATTAAAACAAGCACAAGAAACTTTTAAAAATGTAAGGCCTTATGATACGATGGGATTTTTTAATGCCGACATTAAGGATACTGATAAAGATATAATCTTTGCATCAGTTCAAACCTTAGGAAAAGAAGAATATCTTAGTGAAGATTATTTTTCAAAGGATTATTTTGATTATATCGTTATAGACGAATTTCATCATGCTGTATCGGAAAGATATATGAATATAATAAACTATTTTAAACCCAAATTTTTACTTGGCCTTACAGCAACTCCAGAAAGATTAGACAATAAGGATGTTTTTGAACTTTGCGATTACAATGTAGTTTATGAGTTAAGATTAAAGGATGCAATAAATAGAGGATATTTAGTTCCTTTCCATTATTACGGCATATACGATGATGTTGACTATTCAAATCTTCCAATTATAAACGGGAAATATAAAGAAGAAGAACTTGAAAAAGTTTTGATGATAAACAAAAGAGCAGAATTAATATTAAGAAATTATTTAAAGTTTAATAAAAAAAGAACCATTGGATTTTGTAGCTCTAAAAATCATGCAGAATTTATGGCGGATTATTTTAACCTAAAAACCGACATAAGTCGCCCACTTCTATAAGTGGGGGATGAATGTCGGTTGATAATTTTTTCCTTATACTGTATTATCAGTATTAGAGGAAGAAGTTGTGATATATCAATGAATTTAGATAATAATAACCATTCAGTATTCTTGTTGAATTATCATCTTGTTTTAGTAACAAAATATATAGGAAAAGTTATTGATAATAATATATCTAACAGACTAAAAGAGATATTTGAAAAAATACAAAGTAATTACAATATCACATTACAAGAATGGAATCACGATAAAGACCATGTTCATATATTATTCAAAGCACACCTAAATAGCGAACTATCAAAATTTATAAATGCTTACAAAAGTGCGCTTCATCAAGGCTAATTAAAAAAGAATACCCCAAAGTAAAAGAACAATTGTGGAAAGAGTATTTTTGGTCACGAAGTTATTGTTTATTGACAACAGGTGGAGCACCAATTGCAGTAATAAAGAAATATATAAAATCTCAAGGAAAGGAGGTGTAACCTTGTTAAAGGCATATAAATATAGAATATACCCGACAAAAGAACAAGAAGAATATTTATCAAAAGTATTTGGATGTGTAAGGTTTATATATAACAAAATGCTTTATGATAAAATAGAGCATTATAAACAAACAGGAGAAATGTTAAAAAATACACCTGCAAAGTATAAAAAAGAGTTTCCTTTTCTAAAGGAAGTAGATAGTCTTGCTCTTGCTAATGCACAAATAAATTTAGAGAAGGCATATAAAAACTTTTTTAGAGATAAAAAGATAGGCTTTCCTAAATTCAAGAAAAAGAAGGGTTATCAATCTTATACAACAAACAATCAAAATGGGACAGTAGAAATTATAAATGGTTATCTTAAAATACCAAAACTAAAAACTATGATAAAAGTAAAACAACATAGATTATTTGAAGGCAAAATCAAATCAGTAACAATATCAAAGACACCTACAGGTAAATACTATGCTTCAATACTTGTAGAAACTGAAATAGAAAAATTGCCTAAAACAGACAAAAAAGTAGGAATAGATTTAGGATTAAAGGATTTTTTAGTGTTATCAGATGGGACAAAGATAGAAAATCCCAAATGGTTAAGACGAACTGAAAAGAGAATAAAGAAAGTTCAAAGGGATTTATCAAGAAAACAAAAGCATAGTAAGAATTACGAAAAAACAAGGTTATACCTTGCGAAACTACATGAAAAAATAGCAAATCAAAGGAAAGATTTTTTACACAAACTATCCTCTAAAATTATAAACGAAAACCAAGTTGTAGTTTTAGAGGACTTAAAGGTAAAGAATATGCAACAAAACAAATATATAGCAAAAGCAATAAGTGAAGTATCATGGTCAGAATTTAGAAGAATGTTAGAATACAAAGCTAATTGGTATGGAAGAGAAATAATAACAGCACCACAAAACTATGCTTCAAGTCAAATATGTAGTAAATGTGGATACAAAAATGCAGAAGTAAAGAATTTAGCACTAAGGGAATGGAAGTGTCCAAATTGTGGGGCTATCCATGATAGAGATATAAATGCGTCAAAGAACCTGCTAAAATTAGCCATGTAATTGGTAAAACTGGGGATGGAACAACCCTTTGAGCGTGGGTAATCTGGTAACAGAAGTTACCTTGACCACGAAGCCCCCACCTCTATAGGTGGGGGTAGTTCACGATTTGATGAAATTGATTTTACAGAAGAGTTTGATGGGGTTTGGGCCTGTGCATCACTTTTACATGCAAGAAGAAGTGAAATGGACGATATATTAAAGAGGATACACAA
>JAOAJD010000009.1 GCA_026414365.1 Candidatus Iainarchaeum sp.
AGGGGCACTGCCGTGCAGGCGAGGTTTAAAAAAATAATGCCCGCCTGGCAAGGCTTTCTATCCCTTTTTCAGCAGGGCATTGAGATAAACATATACCAGCGCTTCTTCCTTCAACTTTAACTGAATATCTAGTTTCTATCCCTTTTTCAGCAGGGCATTGAGATAAACGGTCGGATAGAAAGGAGGTGAAAAAGGAATGATAATAAAGTTTCTATCCCTTTTTCAGCAGGGCATTGAGATAAACGAACAGACTTTATGTTCCCGTAAACGACGGGACAATTTCAGTGTTTCTATCCCTTTTTCAGCAGGGCATTGAGATAAACGACCCGGGACGGGACGGGACGCTACGCCACGACCCGGGACGGGGGTTTCTATCCCTTTTTCAGCAGGGCATTGAGATAAACAAATATTACGGGGCATGTGTGGTGAGAGAGGCGTTCGGAAAGTTTCTATCCCTTTTTCAGCAGGGCATTGAGATAAACAATCCTTGTTGTAGGGAACTGCGTGTTCCCTATAACGGAAGAGTTTCTATCCCTTTTTCAGCAGGGCATTGAGATAAACCGGGTCGTCCAGTCCCGGGTCGTCTCGTCCCGGGTCGTCGTTTCTATCCCTTTTTCAGCAGGGCATTGAGATAAACCCAACCTTTACCATATCCGATTTCTTCGATAGAAGTTTTACCGTTTCTATCCCTTTTTCAGCAGGGCATTGAGATAAACTAATAATATGAGAGTTTATTCATTCTATTCCAAACCCCGTGTTTCTATCCCTTTTTCAGCAGGGCATTGAGATAAACTCCCGATAACCGAATCCGTTGATTCTGATCGTGAAGTTGAGTTTCTATCCCTTTTTCAGCAGGGCATTGAGATAAACATGGCTTCAGAATTTCCGTTAGAACCCGTAATAGAAAGAGGTGTTTCTATCCCTTTTTCAGCAGGGCATTGAGATAAACCCGAACGGTTGCAGTGTCAAGTGTCAGCACTATAGCACTCGTTTCTATCCCTTTTTCAGCAGGGCATTGAGATAAACATTATTTGTTCCCGTTGATGACGGGACGATTGAGGTTCCGGTTTCTATCCCTTTTTCAGCAGGGCATTGAGATAAACTATTATCGAAAAAACGGACTTCAGGAACAGATTTAAGGTGTTTCTATCCCTTTTTCAGCAGGGCATTGAGATAAACTTTAATATAACAAGAGTTCTAACTGCTTTTTCCACATCAGGTTTCTATCCCTTTTTCAGCAGGGCATTGAGATAAACCATGATGAAGACTCATTATGATGTCCCTGCGGAAATAGTTGTTTCTATCCCTTTTTCAGCAGGGCATTGAGATAAACATTCGCCTGCCCACAGGCGAATTTCGTTAAAAGTATTCGTTTCTATCCCTTTTTCAGCAGGGCATTGAGATAAACTTGAGCGAAGCATTCAAGGAAATAGATTGCGTCTGAGTTCGTGTTTCTATCCCTTTTTCAGCAGGGCATTGAGATAAACGCAAGAGGTCAAGTTAAGCGGTAATGAACTTCTTACGGGTTTCTATCCCTTTTTCAGCAGGGCATTGAGATAAACCACTTATCACCTCTTTTGGTGAGAATTGCATAATATTTTTGTTTCTATCCCTTTTTCAGCAGGGCATTGAGATAAACGCAGTATGGGAGAGATACATGACGGGATGTCTCTCACACGTGTTTCTATCCCTTTTTCAGCAGGGCATTGAGATAAACATTGAAAAGATTTTGAGCGAAACTACATTTGACGAAATTCGTTTCTATCCCTTTTTCAGCAGGGCATTGAGATAAACAGTCGTGGTATACGACTCAGAGCAAACATCGTTTCGTGTTTCTATCCCTTTTTCAGCAGGGCATTGAGATAAACCATTATTGAAGGAACAGAGTTCCGCGAACGTTTTAAGGTTAAAGTTTCTATCCCTTTTTCAGCAGGGCATTGAGATAAACTCCTCCGCTGAGGACCCATTCGGTAGGAATATAAATAATGTTTCTATCCCTTTTTCAGCAGGGCATTGAGATAAACAG